>NZ_AP017976.1:0-35712 GCF_002356155.1 Microbacterium sp. TPU 3598
GTTCATCATGATGCACTCGGCCAACTGCGCCACACCGGTCTCGGGCTCGTCCGGGTTGAAATACTTCATCGGGTTGAACTGCGCGGAAGAGCGCAGATCAATCAAGTTGAGGGTGCGTACATTGATCCCTCTGCCTTCGAGCGTCTCCCGCGTCGCGCGGATGATTTCGCCCTTCGGGTCCGTGATGGCCGTCGACGCATCGATCTTGCGCAGGTTCGGCATCACATAAGAGCGGGTCTTGCCCGTTCCCGAACCACCGAGAACAAGCACATTGCAGTTGCGCTTCGTCTTGGGCGTGGGAAACGACAGGGCCTCGGTCTGTGTGAACTGCAGCTCCGTAGCCGGCGTCTTCGCGCGGAACGGTTTGATCTCGCGCGGGCCCGCCCACTTGGCCGAACCATGCTCCTCCCCCGGTCGAGTGTTCTGCTTCCCCGCGACCACGTAGAGGACAATCAGAGCGATGACGACGACAGCGCCCAGCCCCCCGAGCAGGTCGGGAACAGCGGTGGAGATCCGGAACGGCGCCGCAGCGATCCCGTCGGGTACAGCCGGCAGGATCTCTTCATACCTGCCGCCAGCAGCGATCACTACTCTTCCCTGCTCCACTGCCCGGTTGACTACATAGAACGCGCCACCCGCCCCGACGAGCAGAGCAACACTCTTCCCTCCAGTCATCCCCATCGTTATCGCCTCACAGTGGGGTTGCGGGACGGATCGTGCGTTGCGACCTTCGCCGACTGTGCGGCTGCATCCTGGTTCTTCATGCCGGTGACCTTGACATCGATCTTTCGTGCGACCCGTTCGCGGGTCGCGTCACGCATCGACGGCTTCTGCGTGGCCGTGCGCTCGCCCGTGACAGGCACGCGCCTCTCCGCTGCGCCCGGGCCTGGTGGCGTGAGCTCAACCGGGATCTCCTGTGCGGGAAGGTCATCCCGAAGGTACGGGTTCTCGGGAAGATCAGCCGTGGCGATCGCGACCTTTTCTTCGGAGATCGCAGCGGCCACGTCCTCCATGTGCAGAGGGAGCTCGGGAGTGCTGTTCAGTGCCTGATCTATCGTCGCAATGTTCTGCTCTGAGAGGGTGACGGTGCTGTCGTGCTCGAGCTGGCGGGAGAGCTCCTCGGCGACCGGCGCGGCGCCTGCTTCGCTCAGCGCTGCTACGAGCGTGGTCTTCTGTGAGTCGTCAAGTTCGAGGACGCGCGTTCCCGGAGCTTGCGTGAGGGACACGTCTGCCGGTTCCTGCGAAATAGATCCGGTGCGCTCTTGAGCGCGGGTGATCCTCTCGTCGACGCGTACCGCGGCCGAAGTCAGCGCATGTTCGATCAGGGTCGCGTCCTTGCCCTGCACGTGGAAGGTGCGGGAGCCGTCGGCGTTCTTCTCGACAGCGAACGTGACACCGTGGCGTCGCAGCTCGCGGCTGAGCTGTCGGGCCACTTCGGTGTCCTTGATCGGCACCACCTCACGTTTTCCGTCGGTCACTCGGGTGAACTGGCGCAGCTTCACTTCGCCCTCTTGCGCCCGTGAGCGCGTCGCCTCGCGGGCCGCATCCAACAGGGCAATCAGGGCGTGGATGGCACCACCCACCGTCCGCGCACCTACCTGCGCGGTGATGCGGGTGGCGGCGGCCGCGATCTTCACGGTCGTCTGTACGCCGGCGCGTGTGAGCTGGCTGCCGGCCTGCTGCAGTTCTCCTGCAGCACTGTCAATGAGATCGGCCATTATCGGTTCCTTCCATGAGTGTCGTGACGAGAGGTAGCGTCACGCAGAGATTTGAGGTGTCTCGTTTCCGCAGCGATCCGCTCGAGCAGATCGAGTGATCGCCGGCCGCTGTCCGGGTCCTCGCTCGCTGTTGGCGACGGTTCGCCTTGAGAGTCGTGCACGACGACGGGGACATGCCAGCGTGCGGGAGGGAGAAGCGCTGTGGTGTGGCCGGAGCCGGACGGCCCGATCTGGAGGAAGCGGTGGTCAGTCATGAGGTGTCCTTTCAGAGTGCGAACCACCCGATGAGGGCGGCGAGGAGACAGATTGCGGAGCCGACGAAGAAGAGACGGAGCTCAGTGGGGCTTCCGCCTTCCTGACGTTTCCGCATCAGACGGGCGACGAGCACCAGGCCGAGGCCGATCACGAGCAGCGTCCCGGAGGTGACGAGAGGCCAGCTGAGGGCGGGCAGCGTGAGGGACATCACAGCCCTCGTGCGACTGCGGCCGCCGCTGCGAGCCATGCCCGCCGTGTTGCGGGCCGCAGCGCGCCGTGACGGATGATTCCGGACACCAGGGCCGGGTCATAGGGGATGGTGACGACCTCTCGTACGAGCGGGCGGAACTGCTCCACCGCGCGGGCGATATCGGCGGACGTCGCGGAGGGCTCCGCCTGGCTGACGATCACTACGGCGTTGTCCGCGAGCTGTGCGGAGCGTTCGTCGAGTTCTTCTAGGTCCTCCAGGAGCAGCGCGCCGACTTCGCGGGTGTCTTCCCTTGTCGTGACGGGCACCACCAGCTGGTCGGTGTGCCGGATCATTTGGCGCCACAACGGGTCGGACTCGTCGTTGCCGCTGTCGATGACGACCATCCGGTAGTACTTCGTCGCCACCGCGTGGATCGTGGCGACGTCTTCCGGGCTGATGCGTTGTTCGCTGGCCAACGCGGACGGCTTCGACCGCAGCACGTCGAAGAGGTCATCGGTTTGGTGGTGCACGAACCGGTGCAGATCTGCCGCTTGCGCGTTCGGTCCGAGAAGGGCGGGAGCGTGCTCGAGCAGATCGAGGAGCGTCCCCTCGTGCGGGCCTTGTTCGGTCCGCCACCCCAACGTCCCGCGGGTCTGGTTGTTGTCCCATGCGAGGACACCAGACCCGCCGTATAGGGCGAACGCGGCGGCAAGATTCACTGTCGCCGGCGTCTTGCCCGCACTGCCCTTTCCGTTCGCAACCGCGACGGTTCGCGGCCCGGGGAAGTGCTGGGCGACGCTGCGCCGATCTGTGCGTTCCGCACGTTCTCCGTCGCTCGGCGACAGGTGAAGGCCCACGAATCGGCCCCACGCGCGAGGGCCTCGTGTGGCGGGCTGTTCCGCCTCCGGCGCCTGCAGGAACGACTCCCTGGCCGCGCGGGCCTCTCGGCGTGACCCCGAAACGGGAACGATCGGCACGAGAGCGGGCTTGTCCTGGCTGTCGACCGCCACTGCCGTAAGGTGCCCGGCACCGGCAGTGGCGGTCGACGCCGAAATACTCAGGCTCGTGTCGGCTGTGGAAGCCGCGTCTTCCATTGTTCCGTCGGGATGGACGAGCATCGCGAAATCGCCCGCGGGGTCGGTTGATGCGAACTCCACAGGTGCGCCGGCACGTGCGGCGTACTGGACGGCGAAGTCGCGGACTTTCGCGCGGGCGTCGTCAAGACTGGTCCCGCGGATCTTCTGACTGTGCCCGTTGACGGTGATGATCGCGGATCCGTCATGTTCGGTGTGAGCGTGAATCGTCATTCTGATCTTTCTCCTTAGTCCTCGGGGTTGAAGGGCAGATCGGCGGGCGCCGGCTGCTCCACGCTGAGGACCGCTCCGGTGGCTTCGTCGACGGTGACGTACCAGATGGCCGTGAACTTCGACCCCATTCGGGGGCCCTCCTGGTCGACGCTCCACTGGGGAGTGCAGTCCACGTCCACCGCGGCCCGGTAGGTGCGGTGACCGGGCTCGCCCTTGACCGTTACATCGGTGATCAGCTTCGAACCGTTCACACTGACCGCAGCGCCGATGAGGACCTCACCCGTGGCTTCGATGGTGTGCGACTGCGTGTTCTTGAACACGTCAAACCAGAGTGGGGTGAAGTTCTCCGCCAGTTCCTGCGTGAACCCCGCCTGCAGGTAGCTGCGCTCCCGGGCGGCCTTCGTGTCTGAGCCCTGGAATACGGCCGCGGTCGCGGCCGCGGAGATCGCCGTGCTCTTCAGCTGGTCCGTGAACCCATCCGCCTCCCCGGCCTCCGCAGATTCAGACACCACCGGCGACGGTTCGGGCGATGAGGTGACGGAACGGGATGTCGCCCAGATGATGCCGACGATGATCGCGGCGACTACGAGCACCGCGACGACGGCCGCGGCGATGATCTTCTTCTTGTTGAGCATGCGTTTCTCCTAGTACCAGTGCGGGTTGTTGCTTTGCCAGAAGGACCAGGCGTCACACGGGGTGCCGTACCGGTCCTTGATGTAGGTGAGACCCCACTTCACTTGGGTGACACCGTTTGTGAGCCAGTCCGCTCCGGCTGTCGCGAGTTTCTCGGCCGGGAGTGCCTGGGGGATGCCGTATGCGCCCGAGGACGGATTCTTCGCGAGCGGGTTCCAGTTCGACTCCCCTGTCCACAGCCGTTCCAGACAGCCGTACTGCAGTGAGTCGCCACCGAGAGCCTTACGGGCGAACTCTTTCGCGTCGCTCGGTGCCCCACCGACAGCGAGGTCCGCTCCGGGTGCGGCCCATCCCCAGAATTCCCAGTGCCAGGGCTCGGGAAGGCGGGCGCCGGGTTCCGCCCAGGCGGGGTGACGCCACCCGAAGTCCGCGGCGTGCTCTTTCATCCACCGGTATTGCGGGGTCCCGAAGGAGGCAATCCCGGTTCCGAAATCGACAGCCAACGCCCACCCGTGGTTGGACTTGCCAGGCGTGTCTGCGCCCTTGCCGTATTTCTGTTTTGCTTCGACCTGCCCGGCAAAGTCGCGGTAGGCGTCACTGATCCCGAGGTTGTACCCGAATTCGGCCTTGAACTCCTCGTTCAAGGCGATCAAGGACGCCACCGCATCGCTACGCAGATACTTGCCGGGCCTCCACGGGATCTCCGTCAGTTCTTCTTCGGGATGAATCCGTTGGAGTGTCCGCCCCAGGGGCCGGGTTCCACTCCGACCCCGTAGTTGCTGTTGAGGTGCGCACGTTCTTGCTGCACCCCTGGGAGGAGCCAGCCGACGATGCTGATGATGAGGACGACGACACCGACCACGACCGCGCTGATCAGAGCGATCGGGGACGAGGTGAGGGCACTGGTGACCGCGGCCACCGCGGTACGAACCACGTTCGCTGCTGTCGCAGCCGCACGGGACGCCGCCATCGCACCCCGCCCTGCAGTGGTCCCCACCTGGACGGGGGCCTCGGCTGCGCGGGCCGCGTTGCGTGTCGTGGCCGCGAAGTTGCGGGTGCGGGCCTGTCCCTTCACCGCCTCGCCCGCTCCTCGACCGAGCTTCTTTGTGGCGGCGACAGTGCTCTTGCCCTTCGCGGACGTGGCGACCGTTTTCCCGGCACGTTTGGCGACATCAGGGGCCTTGCGAATCGCGCTGTTCCCGGATTCGTCGAGGCCCTCATCGTTCGTGAACGACGTGTACGCCCCCTGGACTGTTCCTCCGACTCTTCCGACACCGGTGGCACCCTTTTCGAGTACTTGGACGCTCCGGTGAGCGACGGTGAAGCGTCCCAGGTGCGCGGTGGCGTCCGGGCCGGCCTCAGTGCGACGCAGGCCCTTCATTTGTGCTCCGTGGGTCGCTCTTTGAAGTTCGTTTCGTACAGCGCATACAGGGGACCGTCGTCCGGGATGCGGCTATCGAATCCGAGGACGTGGGAACCGCTTTTCAGTAGTCCCTGTCCGGGGAGTACGTTCTCGAACTTCCGGCGCTGTTCGGGGCTGAGGTGCAGCAGCTCGCTGAGGCTGTCCGCGTCGGTTTCCGTCTGCCCTAGGATCGCGAGGAAGTCGCTGTTGGCGAGCATGAGGCGGGCGCTCTCGTTCGCGAGGACTGCTTCGATGTTCTGGGTGATCCCGGTGGGGATCCCGCCGTACTTGCGGATGCGGGCCCAGATCTCCCGGAACTGTTCCGCGATCTTCTGGTCTTTGAACAGCAGGTGGAACTCGTCGACGTAGATCCATGTGCGGATCCCGGCGTCGCGGTTGCGGACGACCCGGGTCCAGATTTGGTCCAGGATGACCATCATGCCGAAGCTTTTCAGCTGGGCGCCCAGGCGCGAGATGTCCCAGGACACGATCCGCGCTCGCGGGTTCACGTTCGTCTGCTGGGAGAAACCGCCCAGCGATCCTGTCGTGTAGATCTCCAGCGCCGTGGCGAGCTTGCGCGCTTCCGGTTCCCCGCTGGTGATCAGCGCTTCGCGCAGCGTGTTGAACGTGGGCATCACCCCGCGACCGGCCGCGCGCTCTGCCGCGTACTCCTTGTACAGCTGCACGGTTACCCGGTCCGCGATCGACCGCTCTACCGGGGTGAGGCCGGTCGCACCTCCGATCTCGCTTTCGAGCACGGACAGCACGAACGCGCTCTTGATCGCGATCGGGTCCTCATCCAACGCCACATCGAGGTCGATATCCATCGCGTTGATGCGGTCCTGGCTACCCGGGTGCACCCGGATCGTTGCCCCCTGGAAAGCCTCGACCAGCGGTTCGTACTCGCGTTCCGGGTCGATGATGATGATTTCGTCCTGCAGGCGCGACAAGAACGTGTTTCCGATCTCCTGCTTTCCGAACACGCCCTTACCGGAGCCGGACGTGCCCATGATGAACCCGTTGCCGTTCTTCGTCTGCGTGCGATCGGCGACGATCGCGTTCGACGAATCCGCGTTCGTCCCGTACCAATGACCACCCGGGACGAACAGCTCCTGGGTGGTGAACGGGACGATGATCGCAGCGGAGCTCGTCGTGAGCGTGCGCCGCATCGGGATCGCTCGTCGCCCGATCGGCAGCTCCGTGGTGAGACCGTCCAACTGCATGTACCGCAGGACCTCGGCCGTCACCGACTGCTTACGGATCACCGTCATCGCCCGCTTGACGTTCTGCTCGAGCAGCTCTCTCGTGCCCGCGCTGACACCGATCACCATCACCGTTGCGAACACCTTCTGATTCGACTGCGACAGCTCCTGACGCAGCGTGCGGGCCTCGTCGAGAGCGTCGACGAGTTTCTGGGGGATCATGTCTTCCCCGATGCCCTGCTTCTTCGCTTTCTTCCGCTCCGTGATCGTCTGCATCTCCAGTTCGGAGATCTGCCGTTCCACCAGCCCCATGCCCTCGATCTGGTCGTACGGCTCCAGATGCAAGCTCACCGTCAGCTCACACTTGATCTCGGTGAGCTCCGTGATCAGCCGGTCAGACAACCACACCGGGTAGTCCCGCACCCACAGGACCGTGTGGAACGTCTCCCCCGACCCGTTGACGAGCTTGATCGGACCATCCTTGTCCTTGTCTTCCAGAGCCCACGGGGCGATGTAGTCGTGGGTGGCGCGTCGTCCCGCGTCAGCGAATGCCTGCTCCGTGAACGTGAACAACTCGTGTGGGCGCACAATGTGGGCCAGCACCGCAAGCCGTTCCGCCCGATCCAACCGCTGCACGCGGCACCCGTTCATCGCAGACAGGGCACCCTCCATCTCGTGCCCGATCCGCGTCAGCGTCGCTTCCGCCTTCTCCCGGTCTGGTTCCTGCACGGTCACCGTGAGGTACTTGTCAGTGACCGTGTTGCCGCTGGCGGCGGCGAGCTTGTCCCGCACGATCCGGTTCGAATCCGCCCGGTACTGGTCGAACTCGTCACCCAGGAGAGGCTTGTGCAGCAGTGCGGCCACGTCCACGTCGTCCAGGACCCGGTTGATCACCGTCTCCTGGACGCGGGTACCCGCACCGTAGGAGTTCAGGAACCTCGCCCACCGGTCGACGATCGATTCCTGATGCTCTTGCGACGCGGCCACATAGTTGATGTCGGAGATCCGAACCGTCATGCTCCACTCGTCGGCACCGAGCCATGCCACGCCGCTGGGCAGCATCGTCCGGTACCCGAGAACATCGCGGGTGCGCCTGGGGGCCGCCTTGAACGCGTTCTTCTTGCGGGCGTTGTCGTGACCGATCTTCCGGGCAGCCTGCTTCTCACCGACCGCCGCGGGAGCGCCGCGACGGCCTTTGCGCGTGCTCGGAGAGCTCGCGGTTGGCCCGAGCATCCCGGGAGCGGAAGCGGCGGAAGAACGCTCCTGCCCGCTGGGCAAAGCCGCCAGCCCCTGAGGAAGATACGGATTCGTCGACTCTGCTGCTTCTCGACGGGACCGAGGTGTGGGAGTAGGTGTCTTCATAATGGGTGACCTTCGATGTGAGTTGGTGGCGGAACAAGTACTGGGCGTAGATCTCTGGCTTCAGGCCCATCGGCCGCCACCATGCCCAGAAAGCGACAGGAACAAGAACCGGGAACATCACGTACATCCCGGTCGACGTCGCGCGAGTGAGTGCCTGGACGGCGGGATCATCGGTGCCCTCCATCGCGGCGGATACCGCGGCCCCCCACGACGTCCCGGACGTCGTGAGGACAACGCTTGCAACGCCGAAGAACAGGACGCCGCCGCCGAGGAGCATGATGGCGATCGCGGCGAGACCACGCCACGTCACCCCGAACATCGGCTTCGCCTCGAAAGCGGCAATGTCCTTGTGGGTCTTCATCTCTAGAGCCATGTCAGCCCTCCCCGACGATCGCCTTGGCGACGCTGTTTGCGCCGAACATCAGGAAGATGAGCACGATCGGGGCGACGAGGAACTGTCCGAAGTGCTCGGAGATGAACGGCAGCACGTCGCCGCCGTCATAGGTGACCTCACCGCTCAACCACCCCGACAGCAACGCTTGGTAGAGCTTGATCGTCAAGACGATGACCACACCGCTGATCGCCACCACGGCGTACCGTTTCAGGTATCCGATGCCGATCTGCTTGGTGTCCTCATGGGACAAGAACGCCACCGGCAGACTCGCGAAAGCGCCCAGCAGATACATCTGCAGGAACCGGATGAAGATCAGCACGATCACCACCACCGTCCCCAGCGCGGAAACGATCCACGGCAAGACCAGGACGATGATCATCACCAGTTGATTCATCGTGCCGGCGTCGTCGATCGCCGAGCGCATCTGATCCCCCAGATTCGCGCCCGCTGCCCCGCCGCCAGTGACATCGACGTTGTACGCCGTCGTCGCCATCCACGAAGCCACCCCAGCGATAGCATTCAAGATCGCCGTCGCGTTCTGACACACGATGAACACCATCGCGATCTTGAACATCGTCGCCGCGATAATCCGGGTGCCCAGCTCGCGGTCCCCATCGACCCGGGTCGAGTTGCTCGCGAGCATCAGCGACGCCATGATCGCCAGCACGATCGCCGTTACCGGCTTCACCACTGTGCTGTGGATCAGCAGCATCGCGTTGAACAGCGACGTGTTGTATCCCTCCGGCGTTGTCAGCAAGTTCGTCAGGTCCGCGCTCGTCCCGCCGGAGAGCGTGTTCAGCCACGCGACGATCAGATCCGTCATGGGGGACTGCTACCAGCCGACAGCGACGGTCTTGAACAGTGCCGCAGCAGCGAGGATCAGGCCACCGCCGACGATCTGCCAGATCCCGGACTGGATCTGCGGGCCGGAGTGATCCTTCAGACCGCCGCCGAGCGCCACAGCACCCCACAGCAGCCACAGGCCACCGCCGATCATCGCGAACTGAGAGAAGAGATCGAGGACAGTTTTCAGAAGAGGAGGCATGAATCGGTTCCTAACGTTGTGCTGGAAATCCAGCGGATTGAAAACAGGTACGGAAGTGGAAAATGGGGGTGATTGACGTCGCGTGACCTACCCCCCATCCGGGTCGCACTTGCCCCACAGGCCCTCGCCCGTCTCGCGTGCCAGCTCCATCGCGGCCACGTAATCGGCCTGGCCCGCGTACGGGACGTCGTAGGTGTATTCCCCGCCGGTGCCGGCCTTGAGAGCCGCCAGGGCAACGTTCAGGCCGTCGTAGTCGACGTGGCGCAGCAGCCGCCCGTACTTGTCGGTGTCTGCCTGCGTCGGGTCTGCTTGCAGCGTTACCGTTCGCCGGTAGATCAGCGCGTCGAGGAACACGCGCGCAGGCTGGGCGTAGCACTCGTCGGCCTCACCCGTCTGGTGGGCAATCTCGGGAGTGTCGATCCCGATGATCCGCACACGCGCGCGTCCTTCGGGCAGCTGCACGTCGAACGTGTCCCCATCGATCACCGCGACCACCTCCCCGCTCTCGGTCGGCTCCTCCGCTTCGGAGTCGTTCGTCGACGTCGACTGGTTGAACGTCGTGAGGAAGAACAGCGCAGAAACGACCAGGAGGAGACCGAAGAGCGCCCAGAGCAGCCACACGCGATCCGAGCTGCCTCGAACGACTCGAATGACCTCGATAGCGAAGACACAGAACACACAGATGGCCCCCATGAGGATCATTGCCTGCATGACTTCCAAGGTGTTCCCGGTCACCGTCGGCCCCGTCTGTGGCCCGCAGCCCCGGTCTTGGCGCGGGGAGCGAACTCGGGGATGATCCGCATCTGCCCCTTCTCGCGGCCGAAGCGGACCGTCGCGGTGAACCTGTTTCCCTTGCCGCTGACGAAATCGGTGGCGGTCACAGTACCGCCGCCGGTGAGCGTCGCGGCTTCCTCGGCTGTGAACGTGTGCTGGCACCAGGCCGCCGGAGGGACGGCGTTGCCGTCCGCGTCGGTGTCGCCGAACTGGGGCTCGAACACGACCAAGGTCCGTCCCTCGACTGTTCTCGTGGCCAGGCGTCCGCGTGCGGTGAATGAGGGGTCTGCGGCGCCGGCGGCTTCCTTCTTCGCGGAGATCGCGGTGAAGGAGATTTCCTCCCCCTCGAGCAGCTGGTCGCACTCGGTGTCGGTGAACCGGTGCCCGGACCAGGTGCGCCCGAACCGGACTGTCTGTCCGTTCCAGGTTCCCTCGACCATCTCGCGCGGCTGGATCGCGGTCAGGCCCAGCTCGTGCCGCATCACCTCGGCGTTGCGGGACATCGTCACGATGTCTTCGGCTACCCACTGGGCCACAACCTCGGTGACTTCGTCGACGGTGCGGGTGCCGGCAGCGACGGCTCGCATCTCCGCGTAGATGTGTTCGGTGATGCCAAGGTCCCCGATCCGGGTGCCGGGCAGGAGCCGGTAGCCCATGTCTCCGTACTCGGTGAGGGTGGTCTTCCCTCGAGCGTCGGCCATCAGTGGCCACTTGTTCAACGCGGACTGTTCTCTCGTGAGCTCCGCATATGTCGACGTTCGGGTGGCGCCGGTGCCGACATCGCGCTTCTCGAGCTGGCGCATCAGCCACGCCATCGACGGGTGCTCAGGACGCTTGTTCTTCCCCTCGTACACGAACGGCGCAGCGGTCGTGCCCAGCCCTGTGGGTGCCGGCGCGTCATCGTCTGGTTCCTGGTCCACGGCGTCTTCGGTGAAGATCTGCTTCCATCCCAGCGACACCGGTACCGCGGCGCGACCGATGAACGACGGGCACTCCTGCAGGTGCCCGCTCTGCGCCTCATAGACGTAGTCCTCGGCGAGCATGGCCAGGAAGCTGCGCGCGAGCTCCTCATAGATCAGGACTCCGGTGGCCCCGTACTTCTGGGCGATGTCCTCACGGGATCCCGGCACGTTCAGGCCGGGACGGTTCGCGCCGTGCGCGCCCGCATCCTTCACATGGGTCTTCCGCGGCGCCCGCACCGTCAACATGTCGACGTCGACGTCGACGACCACGGCGATGAGGTCGACAAGCGGGAGCAGGTCGTTGAACTGCTCCGTCGTGATGGTCTTGTCTTCCGTGCGCGGGTAGGACACCACCTGGTCCTCATACATCCGCTGATACGTCGCGAGGACCTGTTCCGCCTTGACGCCCTTCGAGGACAGGCGCGAGCTCAGACTGGCGAGATCCAGCAGCCGGGGCGGCGCCGTGCGCTTCTCCACCCTGGAATCCACCACCACACCACTCGGGGCATATCGCTGCGGGACACTCGATGCATCCGGGAACGTGGGCTCCTCCGGGTCGACGTAGCGGACACCGTTGTCGTCCTGGAACCGGTTCTGGAAGAACGGGCACTTCACATAGTCGCGGTGTGCCTTGAGCTGCTCCCCCACCAGGAGCAGCATCGCCGACTTCAACCGGCCCTGACGAAGCACCGCACGCTGTCCCGCCGTGACCGTCGCTACCCGCGTGAACTGTTGCGTCAACCAGTCGAACCGTGCCCGGGCCAGCGCCTTCCGGTACTCGTCGAACTCCTCAACGCCACCAGCGATTTCCCGCCGGTCCCGGAACGCATTCTGGATCGACACGGGCGCTTCGTCCGTGAAGTACATGCGGGTGAGCTTCGCCGGGACGATACCCAGCTCGAGCATCGGCTCCGCGAACAACAGCCCGCCCTCCCCCGACGGGTCCACATCCGTGGCCACCACAACCTCAGACGCCGTGCGCGCCTTCGCCTCCAACGTGCGCAGGATCTCCGAAACCCCAGACTGGGCAGACGGCTTGCGCTCCCATCGCAGATCCGCGGGTTCCACGGCAGGCGCTCCAGATCCCACGACCGGTACTGATCCACGAGAGCGGGTGCTACCTGCTCATGCGGCTCCCGGAACTCGTACAGGTGGCCACGCAGCGCCACAATCTCGTACCGGACGCCCTCGAACGCCCCCGCCATCCCCCCAGCGCATCCGCCATATTCCGAGCCGCACTCGGTTTTTCCGCGACAAGCAAGACAGTCATCACAGACCCCTATTCCTCAGTAGACGAGTTGCATCGTGGTCGGGTATACGTGGGCCACGTCCTCGCCGTGGCCACGCCGAACAACACAGGGCCATCCGCTGCCGCTCTCGGGCATGTACCCGCAGCTCAAAGCGGCCAGTGCCTCCTGTGCGTCCTCCCACGCCTCCAGGGCGTCCTGAGCCGATGCGACCGCTACCTGGTACGCGGTGAC
This sequence comes from Microbacterium sp. TPU 3598, assembly GCF_002356155.1. Classification (NCBI taxonomy): domain Bacteria; kingdom Bacillati; phylum Actinomycetota; class Actinomycetes; order Micrococcales; family Microbacteriaceae; genus Microbacterium; species Microbacterium sp. TPU 3598. The sequence goes on from NZ_AP017976.1 coordinate 12,726, forward strand.
CGCGGCGCGATACTCCAGCGCGTCCTCAGCTCCGGAAGTGGTCGGCGCATGATCGCCCGCGTGACCTGCCGGAAGTAGGCACTCGTCCTCTATCAGGAACGGGCCATACTCCGGGCCGTCAGGGTGCCCACAGTCCCAGGTGAACTCTTCCCGGCACTGCAGCGCGGCCAGGACCTCTCGCGCTTCGTCTCGGCGCGACGCTGCGGCCTTGAACACGGAGAGGGTTACCCGTTCTAGATCTTCCGCGTCCGCAAAGGCGGCGATCGTAACGGCGGTGGTACGTGCGGTGTCTTCGGAACTCATGTCCTTCTCCAGGTCAGTGGGTGGCCCGGCCCTGGAGTTACCGGGCCACCCAAGTGCTGTCGACGTCACATGCGTCGACCTTTGCCGCCGGCCAGCGGCAAAGTGTGATGCCCCCGAAGGGGCGGGCCTATCCCGCCGGCGTCGTTGCCGTGGCGGGAACGGGGTCGAGGGCGAGGAACTTCATACGGTTCTCGCCGTAGTAGCAGGTCTGCAGAAGCAGCTCTCCGCCGATGCCCGCGAGGTCTGCCGTGGTGGCACCCTTCTTGGGGGTGTCGCGGGTCTCGACCACGCGGTACGTGGTCGAGACGCCGTTGATGGTCACCGCGATCTCTTGCCCGATTTCCCACGGGAGGATCACGTCGCCTCCGCAGTTGTTGTGTGCGGCCCATACCGGGGGCTGGGTAGTGCCATACAGGTCGGTGTGGGTGAAGGTGCCGTCGCAGCGATCCAGTTCGGCCTGGCCGCCCACGACGCCGAGCGTCACGGCCGCAGACGTCGGCGTCGAGGTCTGCGCGGTCGTGTCGGGCGTCTCAGCGGGGGTCGGCTGGGCGGTGGTCTGCCTGTCCGCGGCGGCTGCCGGGCTAGACGGTGCTTGGAGAGTCTGGATCGTGAAGATCGCGGCGGTCGTGACACCAGCCGCGAGCATCACGGCGATGCTGGCCTTTACCCACAGGTTGCGCAGTGCTCCAAGACGAGAGTTCTTCGCGGCCCGACGCGACACCGGAACTGCATCGGCGGCATCAAGGGTCTGCGAGTGCATGTGAGCGTTGGGATCAATAGTCATCAAGGGCCTCCAGGCTCCAGGGGTGTGGGAAGAGCGAGGGGGCGCTCCTCCCACACCAGGGGGGTTACTCGCCGGTCTGCAGGAGCGCGATCGGCTTGACGGTGATCTCCGCCTTTACAGAGCCGGAGATCTGGAAGGCGGTCGCGGTGACCACGGGGCCAAGCCCCAGGCTCGCCTGCTGGTTCACGCCGTTCTCCGGCTGCCACGTCGCCAGCTGGGCCGCGTATCCGGCCGCGCCGACCGTCATGTCCGCCGTACCGGACACCTCGACGGTCGCGCTCTTGTCAGCGGCGGCGTTCACGCGCACGGTGAGCACCTCACCCGCCGTCACAGCCTTCGTCGCTTCGCCGCTGTCCGCGAACACCGCGCCCGTGAGAGTGACCGTGCCGGTAGCGCCAGCCGTTGCGTCGACGGTGACCGTCTTCGTGAACTGGTCCGCACCATCCGCGAACGTCAGCACGCCCGAACCATCGACCGGAACAGCCGCCGTCGTCGTGTTGATGATGTCGACGTACTCGAGCACCGCCGACTGCACGGCTGCGATGTCGCCCGCAGCGTTCACCTCAGGAAGCGCGAGATCGGTCGCGATCATCTCTTCCAGGCTCGCGTGAGGGTCACCGTTGAGGTCACGCCACTGACCCGGGTACATCACCGCGTGAGTGGCGTACTCAACCGCCGCATCGCCCTGCGGCGATACTCCGAGCTTCTCGTGGAACAGCCGGCTCACTCCCGCAACCTGGTCGTCGGTCAGCTGAGGCGCATCGCCCCAACCCGACGTGTAGTGCGAGTTGATCCACGCCGCATCCTGCATCCCGGACGCGACCAGCGGAGCCGAAGGAACCGCAGTCCCCTTCTCCCCACAGATGATTCGCTGCCCGTCCTGCACGAACGAACCCTTGTAGTAGCCCGCGCCCAGGTGGAAATCACCCAGGCCCGAACCCGCATCCGCAGCCTGCGCGCCAGGAGCCACAGCCAGCACTCCTGCCACCGCAACAGCCATACCAGCCGCCCATATGGCAGCTCCGCGACCCTTCGAAGTCTTAGCTCCAGGCGTCATCACCATGTGTTTCCCTCCGTTGCCGGCCTGTCCCGACAGTGCGATTTTCTGCACGCCTTCCGTGCAGCTCTCGGCACCATCTTGACACAGATGCACTTCGAATGTGCAAACTTCTGTACAGTGCGGGTGATGGCAAGGCAGATAGCCTTTTCGGATGGATGTTGACCACGCGCCAGACGGTGCCGAACTGTCACGGTGGGTTACGTCAAACATTGAGGCGCTCCGTCAGGAAGCCGGGATGACGGTCTCTCAAGTCATTGATGAGTCTGGGAGCAGCCGATCGGGGTACTACTCACGACTACGGGACGAGACGACCTGGACCCTTGAAGATTTGGCACGCTTTTCCGCAGTTTTCGCGGTCGATCCATCCACCTTGCTGGTTCCACCAGTGGCGTCGAGCAGTTCCTCCGACGTTCAAGTAAATGGGATTGTGCTTGCCTGCCGTCTTTCTCTCCTTCAAGCAGCCATGGAGATCCCCTCGGACAGCGATGAGCTCTCCGTTCGGATGCGAGAGGCCGGGGTAGAAATCACGCCCGAGCTCTGGGATTCACTTACAGCTGGTTCTCGACGGGTTTCTGTTGCCGGCACGCTTCTCGCTTCAATCGCGGGCTTCTTCGGAGTAGATCCGTCCTACCTCACGGCGCCGGAGTCAGATCCCACAACGGATCGACTCGAGGCTCAGCTAGAGCTCCGTGCCGCGCTGCGCGAATCTGGTGGAGGAAAGCTGGGGCTCCGGGCGCTCGGGGATGTTCCCCCCAGCGCTCTACGAGCTATCGCGCGTTCCCTGCGATCGGCCAAGGACTCGAAGGCCACGCCTGGTTCGTAGACGATTCGAAAGGCTTCTGAGAAGGAAGCCAATGGCCACGATCAGTCCGGTCAGTACGAGCGAGACCCCGACCGCCCCGAACAAGCCGCCAGGCACGTCAGAGGGGTTCACGAAGGCATAGGGATACCACCCCTGACTCGTGTCATCAGGGTTGCTCACCATGGTCCCGCGCAGCTGAGTCGCTACCGTCCACAGCACCCCGAGGACACCTGCCGCCCAGCCCGCCGAGATCGGAACACGGTTGCGCCGTGCGAACACGGCGTCGACGACCGCGTATACCGGCAGGACAACGTGCACGGTCTCATTCACCCAAGTGATCGAGTCGGGCGGCATCGTCTGACGTAGCGCGAGGTTGTAGAAGATTCCGACGAACGCAACGTTTGCCGCGCACGCTACGAAGAGCCTCCCGCTTCCGGTGCTCGTTCGACCGTGGAGCGCTGCATAACTCGCCTGCGCGAGCACGAACACCATGATGATGCTGCTGAGGTAGGTGAAGGTGCCGAGAAAGTTGCCCACGACGACCGATGCGTCGAGCGCGGCTCTCTTGTCGAGCTCGTAGATCAGTTGAGTTCCGAGCGCTGAGAGTGTCAGAGCGGCGACCGTCGCGCGTGCTGCCGCCCACCTGATGGAGGGAGGCACTGCTTCCTCGTCGACCGCTGACTCTTCGAACACTTTGGCCGGGACACTCACGAAACCACCACGTATTCCTCGAGGGTAAGCGTCGAGATTTCTTTCGATACCCACGAGCGTGCCGTTTGGATTGCCTTGAGGTCAGTGTCATCCAAATGCACGCTGTCAGTGACGGTGTAATCATCGATCGTCACCAGGTAGGCGAAGATCGCATACGCGTCCTGGTGGCCATCGGCGCCGATCGAGACGTCAAGCGGGGGAAGGTCGTTTTTCGCGAGAATTCCCTCCAGCGACGCGATCATCCGTTTGAGAGCTGCATGTCGGCGGAATCGCGTCACGACGAAGACCTGCAGGCCGATGACGACCGAAAGCACGCCCGTGTAGAACGCGAGGTCGAAGAGGCTATAGAAGACGTTGGGCAACGGTGACCGAAGATAGACAGGAACGAGGAGCGCGTACTGAAAGGCGCAGGCAGCGGCGATCAGTACTCCCCCATAGCCGAGGAAGAGGTATCCGGCTGTTCGCCGAGTCTGCCGGAACACTCTGTACGCCATACGGCCGGCGAACCATCCCGCCGCCGTGTAATAGATCAGCGTGTAGACCAGCCCAGCCAGCTGCTCACTATGGATGATCGTGAAGACTTCTGCCAATGGGTGCAGATCCACGAAGATGAACACCCCGACGACCGCGATACTCCACAGCAGAGGCTCCAGGAGACTTCCTCGCTTGAACTCTCGCCCCACGGCAGAATACGCTGCGGCTTCCCCCAACGCCCATAGGGCAAACGTGGCGAACAGGAAGGGAGCCACCCGTATTGGCCCTGCTGCCCAGGGGAAGGCCCGGATGAGCCAATGCACCAGCTCCATGTTCAGTAGTAGCAGGCCCGGCCAGGCGAAGACGACCGTCAATAGCGATGCACGGAGCTCCCTGGCCCGCCATGCGGGCGGGATCCTTACCGCAGCGACGAGGAAGAAAAGCGCGGCGAGCGAAGTTGTGATCGTGCTCATAGGGACTCAGTTCTCTCCCGACCATGCGAACTCAGATTCTTCACGAAGGTAGTCAGGGCGGAGCAGGAGGCGAGCTAGGAGGATGCTGAGATACTCAGCTTCGCCCTCCATTTCTGCTTCACCCTGAACGATCGGTAAGGCCCCTGGTCCGAAGACCATGCGGCCGCGCATAACCCTGCCGCCCAGCTGTGGGTTCTCCGGGACGAGATCCTGCAGCGCCGAGCAACTCGGATGGTCAAACAAGATGTGAGCCAATTCATGGTGCAGACCCCGCACCTGGTAATACGGCGAATCCTCACGCCGCAGGAAGATCAGTACCGCTTCGTCGCTATCGTGCCAGTAAGCGGTCACGGTAGCCATTTGCGCGGCCGGGACCAATTTGACGATGACTGGCTTACCTTTCGCCGCCTCGATCTTCGCCACGAGCTCTGCGGGCTCCCGGATCGAATCGAGCCCATACTCCGCAACGATCTCGTGTGCGCGACGTCGCCCACGCTCCGAGACATCCCACGGTCCGATCACCGTCGTGCGCCCATCCCGGGCTTGCTCCCAGCTGCAATACCGCAGGCGGATAGGGACGCTACGTTCATGACTCTTCCTTATTTTCGCGCAACGCGACCCGCGTCACGGAGATGACTCACCAGCAGAGAGACGGACCGCCCGGCCCTCTGTTACGCGGTTCGGGCGAAGTGTAGACAAAAGTCACTATTGGAGGCGCGTAATGCAGCTCGCCAGTGATCGCTACCTGTTGAGCGCTCTTCTCACCCGCGAAGCTCTGACGTTGGATCAGGCCGCTCTACGGGCTGCGCTGCGCGGCACAACGTTTGCTGCGCCGGGTCGAGGCTGCGTGTCGCACTGGTGTTAACGCTAGCGCTACCCGTATGTTCGACACATGGCAGCTCCACGACTCCCCCGCGGGACGCGATCTAAGCCGGTCACCGCCGGATGGAAGGTCGAGGAGCGCTCCCGCGATCGTTGGAACGCGATCGCGGCCAGGTCCGGAATTTCGGGGGGAGCGCTCTTCGACCGTATGGTCGACGCGATCGAAGTCGATGGCCCCAACCGGCCAAGCTGGCTGCCACAAAGCCCTGACGCAGAAGACGGAGTGCTGCCTATAGAAGCCGCTTAACGAAAGAACCCGCCGTCGGCCAACGGCGGGTATCTCCCAAGTTGTTCGATCCATAGGCCTGGAAGCTACTGGATCGAAGTTGAAGTACCGGGACCAACCGGGGCTTCGTTGTATCTACTCCCCCGCTAGAAGGAGTGTCTTCATGGTAGCTTGTGCTGCCCAAAACTCAAGTCCTATCCCTGAAACCCGCGGCGTGTCGGGGCCTCCACGACGAGTCGACAGCCGCGGTCCAGGATTCTCATCCTCTTCACGCCGTGGTGGGCTCGTCCTGCAGCCGGCCGAAGGCGCATACGCTCGCGTGACCGTGGTCCGGACTTCGGACTGGCTGAGAACGGTGGAGCACGTTCTGGAGATGCCGTCCGCGGAGGCCCTGCGGCGCCGTCTGCGCGTCGCCGGCGTCACTACCGTACTGAAGGCCTGCCGGGAGTGGGCCGCCGCCGCTGACCACTCCACAGGGCGCGGCATGGCGATCTCGCACCAGACGGTTGCCCAGCGCATCGGCTATGCAGAGGCCACAGTGAAGCGCATCATGCGCTTCCTCACTCGCCTCGGCCTCATCGTCGAGGTCGCCCGTGGCGCGAACCGTCTGACGCTCGAGCAGCTCGCAGAAGCGCGCCAGCTCGGCGGTGCTGCGCAGCGAAGCGTGGCTTCCACACGGGCACTTACAGTTCCCCGTTCTGTGGACGGCACCCCCTACCCACCCAACAACCAGTTAACGAAACATCCCCGGTTAAGAGATCCCTGCCAAGGCGCGCAAGCGCGCACACGGCCGGCGCTCCGCGCCGTCGAGCCTTGAACGAGGTGTTCGAGTTGGACGGTTCCCTGCCCGCCTGGCGGCCTGGGGTCCAAGACTTCGCTGCCGAGCTCGTCCGCCGGCTCCCCCGTCTCCTCTGGACGTCACGCAGCGCACCCAAGCGGGTTCACGTGCAACTGCCCGATGGGCGGACCGATCTCCAGTGGGTCGGCGGCCGCCACATCGGGCAGGTCTGCAGCGTCATCGCGAGAGAAAGACTCGTCGAGCGAGGCTGGACCGTCGGCCAGGTCCTCCAACTCGTCGACGAACACCGCGCGACTCTGCGCGTCGACGTCGACCCCGCCGACCAGCGCGACCCGCTCGCGTGGCTCGTTTGGCTCATCCGTAGGACGATCGGGCAGGATCAGCTCTCTCCGCGACTCCAGGCGCAGCAGGACCGTGACCGGGCTCGCGCAGAGAATGAGAGCCGCCGGGCAGAAGCCGCGCAGCGACGCCAGGGCATCGAGGCCCAGCGGTCCGAAATCGACCAGATCATCGCAGACATGCACCGTCAGTTCCCCCGCGCCTACAGGAAGAGGGCGCGCGGAACAGGCGTGTCCGTCTAACGAGGTCGAGGGCGGCCCAAGCCGTTGTAGAGAACGGCCAGCAGCACACCAACCAGCAGTGCGGCCGAGGGGACCGCCCAGTCCTCGAATGAAGTCTTGGTGCCCGCGATAAAGATCACGCCCGAAACAACGACGAGCAGCACGGCACCAGCGCCGAGAACGAAACGCATCAGGCGCCGAAGCGTCTGAACTGGGTGCAGGATCAAACCCACCACAGCACCGACAACGAGTACAGCGCCGATCACAAGCAGTACCACCATGGCTTCCCTCTCTAGCAGCTCGAACAGCTTTGAGCACCCTACCGAATGCCACCTCGGCTCTATCGAGTCACCTGACCACCTGTGGACGACCAGAGCTCCGCTGCGGCTCCGCTCGCCCACAAGGATGGACAGCCAGCCATGATCCGTCACGACCCAGCCGGTGCCAGTCCATTTGGCTGATGACGGCGGAGTGATTTCCGGGGATGAATGTCCCGCAGCCCCTGGCAATTCCAGCCGCGAGAGCACCGTACGCACTCCCCCAGCTCCCGTATAAGAAGACGCGCGACCGACCCAGCACAATGCGCTGGCCAGCAAGGGGAACACACAGCCCTCCCGCGGAGTCGATGCCCCAGCTCTCGCCTCATACAGTCCAAACGAAAAATGATACACCAACTAGACTTTATTGACCAACTAGACTAGACTGATAGTAACAACACGGCAGACCACCGGGACTTACCACCCCACATGAACAAGGAGCACAGTAGTGACCACTACAACAGCAGCCACCGGAACTCTCGAACTCATCGACCCGCAGGTAATTGACGTTGCGGCCAACGTCCGCACGGCAGCGGAGGCAAGTCTCGACAAGGAATTCCTTGACAGCGTGATCGCAAATGGCGTGATCGTTCCCATCGTCGCGACCCGCGATGAGAACGGGGTGCATGTCCGCTACGGACAGCGCCGCACCCTGGCCGCCCAGCAGGTCGGACTCTCCAGTGTGCCGGTCTACATCGTCGAGGCCGACGACGCTGACGAGGCCCAGCGCATCGTGGAGCAGCTGGTGGAGAACGATCAGCGTCAGGCGCTCACCGACGGCGACCGGATCCAGGCCTACAGGGCACTGGAACTCGAAGGACTCTCCGTCACGGCGATCGCTAAGCGCACCGGCACGAAGCGCGACAAGATCAAGACGGGACTCACGGTCGCGGCCAGCGAAACGGGCACCCGCCTGATCGTCGAATCGGGCATGACGCTTGACCAGGCCGCAACACTGATCGAGTTCGAGGATGACCCCGAGGTCGTCGCAACCCTCACGCAGACCGCCACCGAGGAACCGGGATACTTCCCCCACGCCGTACAGCGCGCCCGCGATGAGCGCACCGCAGCTCAGGCACGGGAAGCCGGGGAACAGGGCGAGGCCGCGAAGGGTCACCGCATCCTCTCCGAAGAACCCGCGTGGGACGCCCGCACCCCCTACCGTCTGGGCGACCTCCGCACCAGCGAGGGCGAGCGTGTGACCGCTGACGAGATCCAGGGGAAAGACGGCGTGGCCGTCTACGTGCGCGGATACCGGGACGGAACGCACCAGGTGAACTACTACGTCGACGAGCCGGAAACCCTCGGCTACACGGTCGTTGATGACGGCATGGGCCGCAAGGCCGGGCCGATGACCGACGAGGAGAAGGCAGAGCGCAAGACGCTCATTGCCAACAACAAGGACTGGGACGCCGCCGAGAGCGTGCGCCGCGAATGGCTGGCGCAGTTCCTCAGCCGCAAGACCCTCCCCAAGGACTCCGCACAGGTCATCGCGCGAAGCCTCACCGAAGCACGCCACCTGGTGGCCGGAGAACTGAGCGGGAACGGCCTCGCGGCAGACCTTCTCGGCGTCGAGCCGGTATCGGGCTACTACGGGGACCGATTCGCGGACTTCCTCACCGCTCACCCGACCAAGGCGGGGCACGTCACCCTGGCAATCGTCCTGGGCGGCATCGAGGCCAGCACGGGCCGCACCACCTGGCGTAGCCCGCGACCGGAGACTGCCCACTACCTGCAGACCCTCGCAGGCTGGGGATACACCCTCTCCCCCGTCGAGCAGATCGCCGCCATGATCGAGAGCGACGACAACAAGCAGTGACCCACGTGGGGCGGGCCTCCGGGTCCGCCCCACCCTGATCCAGGAGACGGAACCATGAGCACCCGCATTCTCGTCACCCACAAGGGTGAGACCGGATATCTCCACAGTGAAACGGGGATCGACCTACGCACCCGATACGGCGCGACCTTCGACGAGACCAAGACCGGCACGTACCGGGACCGGGCGCGAGCGCAGCGCATCGCAGACAAGATTCGCCATCGGTTCGAGCGCGTCGAGCTAGAGGACGTTGAGGAAACCTCTTACGCAGACTAGACAGTATTGACCAACTAGACTAGACTGATACTAACAACACGGCAGACCACCGGGACTTACCACCCCAGATGAACAAGGAGCACATGTCATGCTGACGATCACCCACACGCACGAGGCCGGAACCATCATCGAGGGCACGGCCAAGGGCGACGGAACCGCCGAAATCCTCAAGGCCAACCGCTGGCGCTGGGTCGGAGCATCGGCGCGTGGTTCGTCCCGAACAGCCGCGACCGGCTCCCTCAGGATCACGTCATCATCCGCACCGCCGCCGCCCTGGAGGCTGCAGGGTTCGAGCTGGCACCGTTGGAGATCGACCGCACGACCCGGAGCACCGCCGAGGTCGAGGCCGCGAAGATCGCCCGACAGGCTGACCGCGCGGACGCACTCGACGCCAAGGCCGAGCGCAAGACCGCGAACGCCGAAGCTGCGTGGGAGAAGCACGAGCGCGACGTAGCCCGCCTCCCGGAAGGCGGCGAGCCGATCAAGGTTGGGCACCACTCCGAGGGGCGGCACCGCAACGCGATCAACAAGGCGCACAACAGCATGCGCCGCAGCATCGACGCGCACAGCGAGGCCGAAGAAGCCGCCCGCCGGGCCGAGGCGGCAGCGGCGACGACGGATGCCCGCTACAACCCCGTGACCGTGGCGAACCGCATCGAGAAGATCGGCGCCGATATCCGCCGCTATGAGCGTCAGATCATCGCGGACGTGTACGACCCGGAGAAGGGCTACCGCCCGGCAACTGACGAGCAGAAGGCCAAGAGGGCAGCGCACTACGCGCCGAAGCTCGACGAGCTGCGTGACCAGCTCGCCTACTGGGAGCAGGTGCGGGCCGACCAGATCGCGACGGGCAAGGCCACCGGCTACAGCCGCGACACGATCGCCAAGGGTGACGCCGTGAAGATCCGCGGCCACTGGGTCAAGGTGGCCCGCGTCAACGCCAAGACGGTCAGTGTCGAGACGCCCTACAGCTGGACCGATCTCGCACCGTACGCCGAGATTCAGGACCACCAGCCCGCCGCCGCATAACGCAGTCGGGTCCGGCTCCACGAGGGAGGCCGGACCCGACATCAACACGGCGACCGGTTACCACACCGGAAGCACACCGGTATTCTACAGCCGCGCAGGCCCGTCGTGCCCCTTGCGGGGCGTGAGGGGAGCAACCCCCTCACACTCCCCCGTCAGAGCCGCTACGCGGCCGGGTGCGGCCCTCACGGGCCGCCAAGCTCTAAAGGGCTTCGGGCATCGTTCCTGACGCTCCATCATTGCCGCCGCGGTCCTACACACAAGCCCCTCCGGGGCCGACTCCTCCGAGATTTTCGCCACGCGGTCGCTACGCTCCCTCACTTCGCGACGAAATTCTCTCCCCCACCGCCTGCGGTTGTGTTCCGGCCCTGCTGCTGCGGCACTGCTCCGCTTATCAGGAACGAGCCAGCGAATTGATCGAGAGAGGAAGAGGGACATGATCGAGAACGAGCTGACGGTGTACACCAAGCCGAACTGCGTTCAGTGCAACGCGACGTATCGTGCGCTCGACGCCAAAGGCATCCCCTACCGAGTCGTGGACCTCAGCCAGGACGACGCGGCGCTGGAGTACGTGAAAGACCTCGGATACGCACAGGCCCCCGTCGTGGTCGTCGACGACGAAGACCACTGGGCAGGCTTCCGTCCCGACCAGATCGACCGCCTCGCCACACACATGGGCTGAACGATGACTGACGAGCAGAACGAGCGTGGGGCAGTTTCATGGGAAGCATTGAACTGGGCGCGGCAAGAGCTCGAGCGACTTACGGCCCTGACCGCAGAGCTGCACAAAGAGGTTGAGTTCTGGAAGCACCAGGCCAACCACTGGTACATGAAAGCCAACTACTCCCCCACTGAGATCGCCGAGTTCGCCCGCAAGCGCGCACAACTCAACCAGGCGACGGACGCCTAGGAAACACCAAAGTGACCAGAAACCACCCAAACTTACTAGACCAGATTGACCAACTAGGCTAGACTGATACCAACAACACGGCAGACCAACACCACCAACTACAAGGAGCAGAACCTATGTCCACAATCACCTTCGCCGGCAACTTGACCGCCGATCCCGAACTGCGCTACACGCAGAACGGCCGCCCCGTGGTCCACTTCACCATCATCGAGAATCGCCGCCGGCGCACCGCAGATGGAGGCTTCGAGGAAGTCGAGCCCAACGCGTTTCGCGTAGAGGTCTGGGGAGAGCAGGCAGAGAACGTCGCCTCCTCCTCCCGCAAGGGAGATCGACTGACGGTCGAGGGTCGTATCGAAACCAACAGATGGACGGACAAGACCACCGAGCAGGAACGCACTGCACAGCAGGTCACCGCACACGAGATCGGATTCAGCCTCAAGTTCCACACCGTCGTGGCGACGAAGAGCCAGGGGCAGACTGCCGCGGGGGAGCAGGCGGAACCCGCCGAAGGGTGGAACGTCGCAGAGATCCCCGACGGCGACACGCCCTTCTAACCGGGGGAGTGGCGCGCAGGCACCCGCCCCGGACCAACAGCACACGACTGACCAACCAGACCAACCAGACCAAGGAGGCCACATTGACCGTCTACACACTCTCGATCCTCAAAGGCGGATCCGGGAAAACAACGACCGCGGCGGATCTCGTTGCCGACCTCGCGCGACGTGGACGCCGCGTGCTCGCGGTCGACCTGGATCAACAGGGGAACCTCACCACACGACTCGGCGTCACTGACGACACGGAGGTGTCTGCCGTTGCGGCTGACGTCCTCGTCGGTGAAGCATCCGCCCTCGAAGCTGCTCTACCGTCCCCAAGCGTTCCTGGTGCCAGCGTTCTCGCCGGCACCCATGACCTCGCCGAGCTTGACCAGCGTCCCGAGATCATCACCTCTTTGCGGGACCACCTTCCCGAGCTCGCTGACACGTGGGACGACGTCGTGATCGACACGCCTCCCGCAATGGGACTCGTCACCCTCGCTGCTCTCGCGGCCGCCGACGTCGTGATCGCACCAGTCGAATGCGCCACCGAGGCGTACGACCAGCTCGGCCGCCTCAACGAGGTCATCGAGAAGCGGATCGCACCCCGACTTCACCCTAGGCAGCAACTCCACTGGATCGTCCCGACCAAGTATCGCCACAACCGACTCATTGACCGAGAAGTCGTCGAAGTCCTTAGCGAGCAGTTCCCCGGCCGCGTCACCAACCCCGTGCGCGAAGCTGTCGCGGCGAAAGACGCCTACACCGACGGAAAGCCTGTCGGTGTCTACGCGCCACGCTCGCCGATCGCTGAAGACTACGCCCAGGCACTCGCGATGATCACCGGGAACCCGGTCCCGCAGCGCAAGACGCCCGCGCCCGTGCCTGAGATCGCTTGACCAGCGATACACGACTGACCAACCAGACCAAGGAGACAGTAATGGCACGTAAGAGCCTGCGTGACCGCAACTCGGCCGCGATCGCTAACGAGGTGACGCCGGCAGCAGAGGAGCCGGGCAAGAGCGCGATCGATGTCACCAACCTCACCGACGAGCAGCGCGACGACATCAACATCAGGCAGCAGCATTTCGAGGCGGTCGAGCGCATGGAAGAGGAGGAGGCCGCGGCGGCTGACGTGCGCAAGCAAAAGCGTGTCTCTGCGGCTGGGATCGACGACACTGGTCGTCTCGGTATCTATCTCACCCCGGCCGAGTTCAATGATGCTCGAGCTGCGTACCTCGCAGACTGGAGCAACGGGGGAGAAGCAGACACTTTCGCCCGCTGGATCGCTGCAGCGCTCGACGCACATGCTGCGCGCACGCCGAAGCAGCGCGCCATGCAGGGAGGCCTACGAGGGCGCTCTGAGGAGCGCACCGGTTCCACTCGCTCGTTCAACATCCCCACCGTCACGATGAAGCGCATGCGCGCAGCCATCACGGCTGACCAGCAGGCCGGCCGATGGCCATCAGACAGTGCGTGGGCTGCCGAAGCTATCGGGATCGCGGTCGACGGTGCCCGTGCGGGCAACGGCGGAACGCTTCCGACGCCTCCCGATCGGCTGCCCAACCGGCTCGTTCGATAGGCATTGCAGGATGAGTCGGCACTCACTGTGGAAGACGGGTCGGATGAAGCGGGCTGAGGCGGAAGAGCGGGAACGTCTCCGCTGGGAGGCGGAGCGGGAGGCGTGGGAGAAACAGCGGATCCGTCGGTTGATTCGTGTGATCGTCTTCGGTGTGGGGGTCTTTGTCGTGATGGTTGTGGGTGCGCGCGTGTGGACGATCTTCACGGGTGGTTTCTGATGCGGTATTTGAGAAGTCGGAGTGGATCTAGGGCACGGTCGCTTGGGCGTCGTTGGATGAGCAGCCGTTTCCGTCGGATTGGAGAGTAGGAACATGGACGTAACGCAGGATGAGTTGCAGGGCGTTATCGAGCGGGTGGGGTTGGCTGCGGTGATGTATTACCCGGAGATCCACGTTGATGATGACACGTATGACCTCATGGGGCAGGCGGTGTGGTGTCTTGAGCCGGTCGACGAGGGGATGCCTGAGGATACGCGGGTCGCGTTGCGCGAGATGGTTGCGCGGACGATCGTCGATCCGACCAAGCATCGGCAGGAGACTTTCGATGTCCTGATGGAGCTGCAGCGAACGACTGAGCATGTCGGACGATGTGAACGAGGCGGGGGAGTCTCGTGAAGAGAGAGCGGCGCGTAAGCGCCGTGAGTATCGCCAGGCGAATGCGGAGCAGCTGCGCGAGTACAAGCGTGCCTGGATTGCGGCGAACCCTGAGAAGCACAACAAGCACAGCCGGGACTACGCCGAACGTCAGAGGAGGAAGGACGCTCAGCGCGCGAAGGATCGTGAGCGGGCCCGGGAATGGGCGAAGAAGAACCCGGAGCGTGTGAAGCAGCGCAACGCCGAGTGGGTGGCAGCGAACGCGGAGAAGCGGCGGGAGATCGATCGCAACTCCTATTACCGCAACCGGGAGAAGCGTTTGGCTGCGATGCGCGAGCGGAATGCGGAGCGGCGCCGTGACCCTGCTCGGGCGGCGTTGCAGGAGCAGTATCGCAAGAGCAATCGTGAACACCTTAACGAGCTGCAGCGGCAACGTCGGGCGCGGGATCCTGAGGCGTCGCGCGCGGATCAGCGGGAGCGGAGGCAGCGGGAGAAGCGGCGAATTGAGTTGGGGCTGCCGAAGGTGACCAGGCACCGCACGCTCAAGAATGAGCGTGTGGAGAATGAGCGCCAGGCAGCGGAGTTCTTCGCGCGGCGCCGGTATGCGCCGCGACCCGTGAATTGGACGGGAGGCCGGCGCGGTGACTCTCATCGCCGAGCGGACGCACGGGCGCGAGCTCACGGCCGCGGAGGATCTCGCAAACCGTGTTCTGTCGGGCTACGTTGCGCACAGGGCCGTTCCGCCGCTGATTGATGTCGAGGTAGAGAAGATCCTGGCGACAGGGATCAGGGAGGAGCTGCGGATGGATCTCATCGCGAGGCATGCACGCGGTGGCCCGCCGGTCGACGTCGACCGGGAGATTCGCCGGATGGCTATTCGTCAGGTGATCACCAATCTCTCGGACAAGATTGGTATCCCGATCTTTATCCCGCAGGAGGCTCGGCTGCAGCCGTCCTTACGGGAGGAGACTCGTCAGAGTCTTGCATCGCGAATCGACTCGGCCGTGGCGGCAGCCAAACGGAGCGCCCCTTCCCGGACGCGGCGCGACACTGGGCGATCGCCGGAGGGAAGGTGACCATCGCCAACTCACGCGGGACGAGCAGCACCTCGAGCGTACGTTGCTCCCATCGAGGCCGTGCACGGGGCACATCTGAGCGGGACGTAACGGGTCCTCTTTGAGGTGACGGTGTGCCCGGTGTGCGGGCGGAGGTCGCGGGTCCCGCTGTCCACCTGTGGGCAGGACGAGCCGAAGGAAGATAGCTCGTGCTGTCCACAGGTGGTCAGGGGTTGCCTGGCTCAAGTGCCCGGAGCGAAGGCCTCGGAGAGGCGCGCTGTGTCGGGGTCGAGCTGTACGGTGGTGGCTATCAAGTGGCGACGGCAGGGAAGGAGCGGATGATGTTGATGGATCTTGCGGTGCGCTTCATGGCTCCCGCTCTTATCGTCCTCGCGGGCGTCATCATCCTCGCTGTGATCCGACTGGCCGGCGTCACGGTCGAGATCGCCATCAAGATCGCTTTCGCGATCTTAACCGGCGTCGTGGTCGGTGTGATTCGGCTGGCTCGTTTCGCCGGTCGCGGTGTCCGCGTTCTGTACTGGCGTTTCCGAGACTGAGGTCTTTCGTGCGGGGATCAGTGCTGATCGTTCGCTCTTGGTCAGTTTGAAGACGTTGCCAAGCTCGACGCGGGAGAGGTCGCCTGCCTCGATGAGTTCTTCCGCGACCTGTGCGGCCGTCTGGGTCGCTCGGCGCACCTCTTCGATGGCTGTCGCGAAGGCTTTGAGGCGCTTGCGCTTCGCCTTCAGCTCTGCCTCGTCTTGGCGCAGCAGCTCGTCGATGTCTTGATCTGTCGTCATTGCCTTCTCCTGCTATCGGTGCGGTTCACAGGGCATCCGATCACAATCTGACGCCGAGTGCGGCGACTTCAAACGTGAGAGCGTAGGATTACCCTTGAGGGGTAGCAAGCATAGCAAGTGGTTGCCACTTGCTGCCTGACTTGATAGGTCTGGATCAGCTGAGTCTGATTCTTATGGGCTTCCAGCCCAATCCCGGTAGAGGAGAGTGATGAGCGACACGCAGCCTCTTCGTTCGCGGCCGGTGCGGAAGGCGTTGTCGTTCAGCACGGGGGAGTGGGAGCGTGTGGAGCGTCGGATGCTTGCAGCTGGTGCTCGCAAGTTTGAGCCGTTCGCTCGTGCGGCTGTTCTCGATGGGGAGGTGAAGGTGAAGCGCGTTGCGTTCGATCCTTCACAGCTACGTGCAGAGCTTTCCCGGATCGGGAACAACGTCAATCAGATCGCTCGACACGTCAACACCGAGGACGTTGTGACGTATGAGGAGATGCGTGCAGCGCGCATGCTGCTGGTGCAAGTGCAGGCGCTCATCACTGCGGCGATCACTGATTCCAAGGGTGATGGCTGATGGCCGTCGTGAAGATGGGACAGATCAAGTCCACCGTCGCAAAGGCGCTCGCGTACATCGCCAGGCCTGATGCGACGAGCGATGGACTGTGGGTGTCGACGAACGCGGCGGTGATCGATCCGGGCGACTTCAAGGCGATCGCTCGTCAGTTCTCGGACACCGTTGAACGTGTCGGTGTGTCGGCTCCGCGTGCGGGAAGTGTGCTCGCGCATCACGTTATTCAGTCGTTCGATCCGAAGGATGGGATGAGTGCGGAGCTTGCTCACCGGATCGGCGTGCAGCTCGCGGAGCGTCTCACGGGTGGCTCCCATGAGTACATGATCGCGACGCATCTCGACAAGGGGCACGTTCACAACCACATCATCCTGAACGCGGTGAACTTCGAAAGCGGACGCAAGTTTCGTGTGCAGAAGAGCACGATAGGGAGCATCCGTGACCTCAGTGATGAGCTGTGTGTCGCTGCCGGGCTGAGTGTTCTGCCGAAGCCGGAGCGCGCGACCGGTCGCACCCTTCACGACACGTACCGGGTTCTCAAGGGAGAGTCGGCGAAGGAGTTCCTGCGCACCGAGATCGACAAGGCGGCGGCACGAGCGAGCAGCTGGGTGGAGCTGGAAGCGATCCTTGCTCGAGCGGGAATCGAGACGAGCTTGCGCGGTGGCCGTGCCGGGACTGTGTCGTTCCGGGAGATCACGATGGGCCGCCCCGTTCGCGACTATCGTCTGGGCGCCGCGTACACCGAAGAGTCGATCATGGCGCGCATGTCGAAGAGCGTCGTCAACATGATCGGTGTGGATGCATCGATGATTGTGAAAGAGACTCGGGACACGATCACGGTCACCGTGCCCGGCACCGGGCGTGATCTTCAGCTCACAGTTGCGAAGACGCAGCTGGTCCGACGCGACCGGTCACTGCGGATCTATGTGCCGGCAGCGGAGAAGCATCTGTTGTCTGATCGCAAGGGCAACCTGGCACGCACTGTCGACACAGCCGGCCTGTATCAGTACTTCTCGCAGCCGAACTTGGTGGATGCGGCGAAGCACGCGAAGGCGAAGCAGCTCGACGCCGGGATCGTCGCTGGGTGGGGCGCGTCCCTGTCTGAGCTTCGTGCGTTGAGTGACCGAATCAACGCGAAGACCAGGTGGATGCAGTCAGACGGTAGCGATGCGGTGTCGGCGATCGACAAGGCGAGTGCTCACCTCACCGAACAGCATCATGCGTATCAGACGACGCTCGTCGCAGTCACGGAGCTCCTCGCGGACCCAGCGGCAGATCCGAAGGAACTACGTCTTCTCAGCGCAGAGCTGAGGATCATCGAACGCGACCTGGACACCGTCAAGAACGACATTCGCGTGCTGACCAAGCTGACGCCAGAGGAGGGCAAGACGTCTCTCGTGGAGCGAATCACGGAGGGTGTCGACGAGAGCCGTCGAAGGAGCAGCGGGCGTCAGGGGCGAGGCGACGACGAGGTGACTCGCACAGCTGGCGGTAGTGACGGGCGTGGTGAGCCGACAGTGGGGATGAGCTTGCAGGATCGCATCGCTGCCAAGGCGGAGGAGCTAAAGCAGGCTCGCGACCGAAACCAGCGAGGCAGATCCGACGGCCGAGGCGGACGATAGACGATCGCAGCAGTTCGCGCGTATCCGCATCCTCGGTAGGTCGGAGCGACCGCGTAGGATCATGATCTCGGCCGGAGGAAGGAAAGCCGGCGATGGGTAACCCTGGGGCGACGCTCTCTGCGTACCGCGACATGCAGTCGCAAGCGCGATCGATCATGGAGGCGGCGAAACACGGACCGCTACAGTCCCTGAGCGACCGTGAGATGGACGTACGGGAACAGCCGATGACGGTTTATCCGCGGCCGAAGCGCGTGCGCGCGTGGGTGCGATTCGGACCTGAGGCGGTGCGTGTCGACGCGAAGCTCGTGAGGTCGACACCACTCGCCGCCGGGATCGAGTTCCGGGCGGAGGATCAGACGTTCCGATGTTGGGTGTGGGGCAACGCGGTCGAACTCGACGACGGCGCGTAGCGATCTAGGCGCCCCTCCGAGGCCGCGTCTAGCGACGTCTGAGTAGTGTCATACCCTATGGTCAGAATTGGATGCTCTGGGCGTGTTCGATGAACCGCCGCTGGAGCCCCTAGCGCGAAGCTGAGCGTGTCGACATCTAACGTCGGCCCGAAATCGCGTAACATTGCTCTTGCCTAGGTGTACTGTGCCCGGCTAAGCCCGTTCCTCGAACGGGCTTTTTTTATGCCCATCGGGTTCCACGTTGTTCCGCACATGGATCTTGATGCGGTCCTGGCTCGCCCCATTGGCGAGCACCACCCTGAGGGGAGGTCGCTTGATGACGTTACTCAACGACGTCACGGCGTTCCTCGCTTCGTTGACGGGTCTGGTTCTTGCTCTGAACCAGACCATCGCCGTGCTCCGCAAGCCCAGAGGCAAGCGGAAGCCCAAGGCCAACCGTCGACGTCGCTAGGAGCCCGGAGAAGCACCAATCGCCAATGGTTAAGGAGAGCTCTGCCCAAAATCAGATCGATGCAAGCCCTTGGCTGACTGCGAGATGCAGGGCGGTGCCGAGGTAGACGGAGGCTATGCCTGACGGGGCGAGGGTCCTGCGGACGTCGGGGGTAGGGTCTTGGCTAGGGCGCGTGCGACGGATGATTTCCCGACGCCGAGCACCTTGGCGATGTGGGCGATGCTCTGGCCGTCTGCGCGCATGCGCGTTGCGGCTGCGACTCGTTCCGGTGTCATGACGGACGGGCGGCCGCCGACGCGGCCTTGGGCGCGGGCGTGCGCGAGGCCGCGGTTGGTGTTCTCTCGGATCGTGGAGACGCGCAGCTGGGCGAGGACGGCCATGATTCCGACAATCGCTTCACCCATTGGTGTGGAGGTGTCCACATCGAGGAACGGTTCTGTGAGGCTGCGTAGACGCACGCCGCGTCGGCCAAGGTCGCGGATGATCTCGATCGCCATCAGCTCCGTGCCGGCGACGCGATCCAGGGCGCGAATGACCAGGACGTCGCCGGGGCGCAGGTATTCCAGGCAGGCTCGCCACTGGGCGCGTTCATCGCTGCGGCTCGATGCCCCGTGGTCGACGAATACCCGCTCGGCGCCGGCTGCGGTCAGTTCCGCTTCCTGGGCCTCGGGGTTCTGTTCACGGGTCGATACTCGCGCGTATCCCACCACACTCATCGTCCACGTCCTCTCTCCGTGGGGCGGCCGTCCGGCCTTTGGCGACCGGGCGGGTTCGCTGCTGCGACGTCAGTGATGATCCGGCCCCTGATCTTCTGTCGAGTCTGCTCCCTGTCGCCCTCTTCCTTCGGTGGTTCCGGGGCGGCGGGCCCAAGCGATAGTCGCTCAAGCTCCGCTGTGCGCCAGGCATCGTCGCGGCCACGCTCTGGGGCCGCTGGTGTGACGATCTGCCTGAACATCGCGCGTAGCGGGCCGAAGTCCTGATCCTCCGCCGCTGCTCTGCAGGCGGCGTCGTTCGTCGGCCCCTGGACGCGTTGCCAGTCGAGCTGCCATCCGGCCTCGAGCGCGATCCGGTTCCACATGACGCGCTGTGTGCGGCCGTTGCCTTCTCGGAACGGGTGGATGTAGTTGAAGGCGTCGTAGTGGTAGGCCAGGCGTTCGATGAACAGGTCGAGGTGCATGTTCCGGAGGTTGTTGTCGGCGTGCAACTCTCGAGCCGCGAACGCAGCTGCTCGTTCGATCATCTGTACCGGCAGAAACGGTTCGGCGCCTTCCTCGCGCTTGCGGATGTCGACGGTGCGCAGTTCTCCGGCCCAGTCGAAGACGTCCTGGAACAGCTGACGATGGATCGCTTGCAGTTCCGCCAGATCACCCGTTCCTGCCGGCGGACGCTCCGTGAGCTGGACGAGGCGAGCAAACACAAGATCGCCCTCAGCAGTGCTGAGGGCGTCCCGTGTCTCTGCACCGATGAGGTTGCGGAGGATCCCCGTTGCGGGATCGATGTAGGGGTCGGTGTCAGACAAGTCCATAGCGGGCCCGTGCACGGTCGACGAGCTCGTCGGAGGTGATGCGGCCGGCTACGTAGTCGCCGGCGTCAGCGCGGGTGGCCGGGGCGACGTGCATGCCTTCCATCTCACCGCTGTGGATCGCGTCGTCGACGCGGCGCTGCCGCTCGACCGAACCCGCGGTGGTGACCGTTGTCGTTGCCATGAGCTGCCCTCCCGTGAACTGCTCCAATTCTACTACAGCCGTCCCGAAAACGGTTGGTGACCCGTATCGGGCCGAACGGGTTTCGGGTCATAGTTTCGGGACGGGCATGCGCGGCGTGTCGACGTCGCCCCGCGTTCCCGAGGTGGCTGTCCCGGAAACGACCGATTGCGGTCACCGCGTCCTTGCCTGCCGAATCGGAATTCGATACGTATATCGCTATTAAATGAGTTATGCCTCATTCTTAGAATATTTCGACTATATGAGATTCCACTTTTGCGGGTGGTCCGTGGTACATATGACCAATAGGTGCTGCCGATGGGGCGCACCGAGACCAGATCCGGGGGATCCCAATGGTAGGTACCGAAGAAGTTGCGGTGGCATTCGTGCGCGACTGGAACGTGTGGAGTTTCGTCATCGCCGGAGCCGCGCTCCTGCTGTCGACAGGTTTTGTCTATGTGAGCGTGCCCGCACTCGGCATCCTCACATCCGCGCGCGATGACACGCTTCGCGTGCTGGGCGGGGTCGCTTGGGGAACTGGAGTGCTCGCCGCGATCGGCACACTCGCGGTGCTCCCCGGGATGATCATGCGGCACATCCCTGAGCACTCGAATGTGGGCTGGGTGTTGTTGGGGGCGCTCGTGCTCGGCGTCGTCTTGTTGTACTGGGCGCTTTCTTCGTCCTCGTTCGGATACGAATTCGAGCGGGGATTCGGGTGGGTGCGATGGATTCCGCTTGGTGTCCTTCTCCTCGGGACAATCATCGGCGCCGCCGTTGACGGATTGAACCGTGCGGCCTCAAGCATCCCGACAACAGTAGGAACCGTCGTCGTGATGATTGTCATCGGCGCGGGAGCCATCTTCCTGTGGCTCCGTGACCGCTGACCTCCGGGAGAGAATGTCGGCATGACAGACACGAACATACGACGCCTGGTCGACCAGGCGCTGGATACCGCTCAGGCTGCTCACCCTGGCGTTGAGTTTTCCATCACGCTGTCCGCGGCGAACGCGCTGCTTCTCCCGAAAGACTCGGACAAGCTGTGGAGGCCCGACCGTGAGGGGCGGATGGGATACTTCCGCGGGCATGTCTACCGCGACTGCCTCGTGGACGACGTTCTCGATCCCGGCCCCGCGCCGATCGATTTCCTGGTGATCGTTTCACCTGTGCACGGCGCAAGCTCCGAGACCGACAATGTGCCGACGTACTACGGGGACTTGCGCAGCGGGGAGCTCGACACAAAGCTCCCCGCAGATCTCGGGCTGAGCTAGACCCCGATCTTCTTCGATTTGAAGGGGTGGAGGCCGCGGATCATGAGGATGGCGTAATCGTTGTCGAGGCGGCGGATCTCTTCAACTTCCATGAGGTTGCGGCGCATGCTGCGTGTGCTCTCGGACCACGATCCGGACATCCCATGGCTCACGGACGTGTCTTTCGAAACGATGGTCTCGGTGCCCAGCATCTCGGACATCCACTTTGCTGTAGCGAGATCGTCTCCGCCGAGGAAGAGCTTGGTGTCGCAGTTCCCAACGACAGTGTCCCAGTCGTCTTTGAACATCGTCTTGCCCTGGCTGTAGTTCTGGAAGATCATGCTGACGCTGATGTTGCGAGAGCGGATCGTGGCGATCAGGCGTTCGAAGTTCGGGATCATGCCGATGTTCGCGAACTCGTCGAGCAGGGCGTGCAGCATGCGCGGCAATCGGCCTGTGTCTTCATGGTCGGCTTGGTAGACGGTCACCTCGAACAGTGATTGCCAGAACATCGCGGCCACGAACTTGAACGTCGCGTGCGTGTCCGGGATCTGGAGGAACAGTGCGGTGGGTTCGTAGCCGATCCGATCGAGGCCGATTGTGTCGGTGGCGAGGATCTGGCGGACGTCGTGCATGTCGAGCGGTGCGAGGCGCACACCGAGGGAGATCACGACGCTTTTGCGCGTCTCGACTGGACCTTGCTCGTACACCCGGTACTGCCGGCAGGCGAAGTCGAGGACCTTCATCACCTGTGGGTCATCCGCGGGATCCGGGTTCGCGTGCCACTCGTCCACGATCGCGCGAGCGGCGGTGAATTTCAGGTCGGTCTCACTGTCCAGAGCATCCTTGTCCTCCTCGCTGCCGTCCATTCCCTTCTGCAGCTCGAGCACACCGGGCAGGCTCGGCTCTTGCGAGCTGTTCTGCGCGGTGGTTGCCCACTCGTACCCCACGAGGGCGGTCAGCAGCGCTTTCTCCGCACGATCCCAGAACGCATCACCTTTGGAGTCCTTGCCGCTCGTG